>NZ_OZ245832.1:1945000-1947500 GCF_965228705.1 Croceimicrobium sp. | reverse complement strand
AGTGGCGAGCGAAATGGGACAAGCCCAAACCAAAGTTGTTTCGGCAATTTTGGGGTTGTAGGACCACGATATCTGTTGTTCAAAGAACTTGAATGGTTTTGGAAGAGCCAACCAAAGAGGGTGAAAGTCCCGTAAAGGTAATTTTGAATAAATGGTAGTGGTATCCTGAGTAGCGCGGGACACGAGAAATCCTGTGTGAATCTGTCAGAACCATCTGATAAGGCTAAATACTCCTGAAAGACCGATAGTGCACTAGTACCGTGAGGGAAAGGTGAAAAGTACCCTGAATAAGGGAGTGAAATAGTACCTGAAACCGTACGCTTACAAGCGGTCGGAGTCCCATTAGGGATGACGGCGTGCCTTTTGCATAATGATCCTACGAGTTACTCCTCACTAGCGAGGTTAATTGGTTCAGCCAAGCAGCCGAAGCGAAAGCAAGTCTGAATAGGGCGTTTAGTTAGTGGGGGTAGACGCGAAACCCGGTGATCTACCCATGGCCAGGTTGAAGCTCTGGTAACACAGAGTGGAGGACCGAACCAGTTGACGTTGAAAAGTCTTTGGATGAGCTGTGGGTAGGGGTGAAAGGCTAATCAAACTGGGAAATAGCTCGTTCTCCCCGAAATGCATTTAGGTGCAGCCTCAAGTTTAGTTTAGTAGAGGTAGAGCGACTGGTTGGATGCGGGGGCTTCACCGCCTACCAAATCCTGTCAAACTCCGAATGCTACTAAATATACTTGGGAGTGAGGGCATGGGTGCTAAGGTCCTTGTCCGAGAGGGAAACAACCCAGACTATCTGCTAAGGCCCCCAAATGTATGCTAAGTTGATCAAACGTGGTCTGATTGCTTTGACAGCTAGGATGTTGGCTTGGAAGCAGCCATTCATTTAAAGAGTGCGTAACAGCTCACTAGTCGAGCGATCGGGCGTGGATAATAATCGGGCATTAAGCATACTGCCGAAGCAATAGCATCGAAAGATGGGTAGGGGAGCATTCTAGTTGCGTCGAAGGTGAACTGTGAGGTTTGCTGGAGCGGCTAGAAAAGAAAATGTAGGAATAAGTAACGATAAAGCAGGCGAGAAACCTGCTCACCGATAGACTAAGGTTTCCTGAACAACGCTAATCGGTTCAGGGTTAGTCGGGACCTAAGGCGAACCCGAATGGGGTAGTCGATGGAAAACGGGTTAATATTCCCGTACTTGTGTATACTGCGATGGGGTGACGGAGTAGTGAAAGTCCTGCGTACTGACGGAATAGTACGTTAAAGCCAGTAGATATAGGCACTGTAGGTAAATCCGCAGAGCTTGTCGAAGGTGATAGTACTCGGAGTCTTCGGATGATGAGATATGGACCTAATCAGACTTCCAAGAAAAACCTCTAAGCTTCAGGTATATACAACTCGTACCGCAAACCGACACAGGTAGTCAAGGAGAGAATCCTAAGGTGCTCGAGTGATTCATGGCTAAGGAACTAGGCAAAATAGCCTCGTAACTTCGGGAGAAGAGGCGCCTCTGGCAACAGAGGCCGCAGTGAAAAGGCCCAGGCGACTGTTTATCAAAAACACAGGACTCTGCGAAATCGAAAGATGATGTATAGGGTCTGACACCTGCCCGGTGCCGGAAGGTTAAGAGGAGATGTTATCTTCGGAGAAGCATTGAATTGAAGCCCCGGTAAACGGCGGCCGTAACTATAACGGTCCTAAGGTAGCGAAATTCCTTGTCGGGTAAGTTCCGACCTGCACGAATGGTGCAACGATCTGGGCACTGTCTCAGCCATGAGCTCGGTGAAATTGTAGTCTCGGTGAAGATGCCGAGTACCCGCAATGGGACGAAAAGACCCCGTGAACCTTCACTACAGCTTAGTATTGACTTCGGATAAACAATGTGTAGGATAGGTGGGAGACTTTGAAGCAGCATCGCCAGGTGTTGTGGAGTCAACCTTGAAATACCACCCTTTGTTTATTTGAAGCCTAACCCCGTCATCGGGGGACAGTGCTTGGTGGGTAGTTTGACTGGGGTGGTCGCCTCCAAAAGAGTAACGGAGGCTTCTAAAGGTGCCCTCAGCACGCTTGGTAACCGTGCGTAGAGTGCAATGGCATAAGGGCGCTTAACTGTGAGACCTACAAGTCGATCAGGTGCGAAAGCAGAGCATAGTGATCCGGTGGTTCCGTATGGAAGGGCCATCGCTCAAAGGATAAAAGGTACTCCGGGGATAACAGGCTGATCTCCCCCAAGAGCTCACATCGACGGGGGGGTTTGGCACCTCGATGTCGGCTCGTCACATCCTGGGGCTGGAGAAGGTCCCAAGGGTTGGGCTGTTCGCCCATTAAAGTGGCACGCGAGCTGGGTTCAGAACGTCGCGAGACAGTTCGGTCTCTATCTATTGCGGGCGTTAGAAATTTGAAGGGAGCTGACTTTAGTACGAGAGGACCGAGTCGGACAAACCTCTAGTGCACCTGTTGTGGCGCCAGCTGCATCGCAGGGTAGCTATGTTTGGATGAGATA